>NZ_JADPJQ010000130.1:471212-480390 GCF_023073515.1 Bradyrhizobium sp. 17
AGTTCGTGGAGCGACCGCGCGTCGAATGCTCTAGTACGTATAGAACATCCGCTGGATTTCCTTGGTGTCGGTCGTCTTGGTCAGCGCCAGCATCAGCAGAATACGCGCCTTTTGAGGATTGAGCGTATCCGAGACGACGAAGTCATGCTCGTCGTCCTTGGCCTCGCCGTTGCGCGCGACGATGCCGTTGCCGACCCGGCTGCTGCGCACGATCACGACACCCTTCTTGCGGGCCTCGTCGAGGGCTGGCTCGACCGCGGGGCGAGCCAGGCTGCCGTCGCCGACGCCGGCATGCACGATCCCCTTGGCCCCGGCGGCGACAAACGCGTCGATCGCGACCCGGTTCATGTTGGCGTAGCCGTACACGATGTCGACTTGCGGCAGGACATCGAGGCTGGAGACGTCGAATTCGGAGTCCGCCGTGTGCCGGCGCGTCGATTGACGATAGAAGTACGGCTTGTTGCCCTGCATGTAGCCGAGAAAGCCGAGTTCCGGGGTACGGAAGGTGTCCGCCGTCGAGGTGTTGTTCTTGGTGACATCGCGAGCCGCGTTGATCTGATCGTTGAGAGCAACGAGCACGCCCTTGCCGACGGCCTCGTCACTGCCTGCGAGGATCACCGCATTGAAGAGGTTGATCGGCCCATCCGCGCTGATCGCCGTCGACGGCCGCATCGCGCCGACGACGACGACAGGTTTCTTGCTCTTGACGACGAGGTCCAGAAAATAACTGGTTTCTTCGATCGTATCGGTCCCGTGCGTGATCACAATGCCATCGACGTCGTCCTGCGCGAGCAGCGTGTTGACGCGCTTGGCAAGCTTGAGCCAGTAGTCATTGTTCATGTTCTCGCTGGCGATCTGGAAAACCTGCTCGCCCTTGACGTTAGCCACCGTTTTCAGTTCGGGGACGGCATTCAGGAGCGTCTCAATGCCCACCGTGGCGGCGGTGTAGCCGACCACGGTGGTGCTGCTCGCCCCGCTGCCGGCGATCGTGCCGCCGGTTGCGAGCACCATGACGTTGGGCAGTCCCGGGCCCCGCGCGTTCGCGGCTTCAAGTCCGATGAGCAGCGCGAAGAGCAAGCTCATTGCCGCGATGAAGTGATGACGCACTCGAGGTTGCCACATCTTGACGTTCCCTTTGCTAGAAAGCCTTGTCGATGCGCCCCGTTTCGCTCGGCACCGCATGATCGGTCAGTCGAGAGCTCCTGTCTAGGGCGACGCTGCTTTCGGATGATTTGGTCTGGAAGCCGGTACACGGAAACACACACGCGAATGGCCGGGACAAGCCCGGCCATGTGGCAGTTCGTCTGGCGATTGCTCGCTAAAGCAGCAGCGAATTTGCGGCGCCTTACGCGCCCATCTCGCACTTCTTCATAAAGCTGTTCTTGGCGGCGCCGGCGAGCGGCTTGCCCTCGGCGCTGACGGCCTTGGGCGCGCAGGCTTCGGCTTTGCACTTCTTCATGAACGAGGTCTTGGCGGCGCCAGCCAGGGCCTTGCCGTCCTTGCCGACCGCCTTGCTTTCGCAGGTGTCCTCCGCGAGGGCCGAACCCGCTGCGAACGTGGCAACGATCGCAGCCAGGAAAATCCGCTTCATCATGATTGTCTCCCTAAACCAGAAATGGCACGCGGATTGGAGCCGGAAATCGTGGCGCAATCAAGCTGGATGAGCGCCTGCCGCCCGGTCTTGCTGGCGATTTTCCGACCGCGGGTACAAAAGGGCCGACGCCTGCTGCACTGCTCGCTGACCGGGACGGGCGATCCTGCTAGCTTCAGGCGAGTTTAGCCGAAAGGGAGCATCGTAATGGAGACCCTGATTGCGAACATGCCGGATGCCGCTTCTGACCGGCATTCTCACCTGGTTCGGCCGCAAGAGATGGAATGGCAGAAGACGCGCTTTCCCGGCTGCGAGGCCAAGACGCTGCTGTTCGATCGCAGCAGCGGTCTGATGACGGCCTTGATGCGCTTTGCGCCGAGATCGGTGCTGCCCGATCACGAGCATGTCGGCGTCGAGCAGAGTTATGTCATCGAGGGCGCTCTCGTCGACAACGAGGGACCGGCCAAGGGGATTACCTGCAAGGCCGGCGAATTCATCTGGCGCGAGGCGGGCAGCCGGCATGCCGCCTGGTGCCCGGAGGGCGCCCTGATCCTGGCGATCTTCCAGGTGCCGAACAAGTTCTTCGAAGCCGACGGCCGCGTCGTCGATGCCGCCGGTCAGGATTGGGACCAAACGTGGGGGCACACCGACGCGCAGCGGGCGGGGAAGGCGCGGTAGGCGGCTCTTCGAAGCTCAAGTGCCGTCATTGATGCTTCTGACGAGCGTGGTGACCTGAACGGCGATCAGCCGCCGCATCTCCTTGCCGTTCCTGGCTGTTTCGCGCAGTCCCCGCATGCCGAACACCAGGCATCGCGCCAGCACCTCCGGCTCGACCGCTATCCCGGCGGCCTTCACCTGATCGCGGATGAGGTCGGCGACCAAATACTGGAAGTTGTCGTAGACCTTCCGAACTGCGGGGAAACGGAGGTCGAACAGATCTGCCGAATCGGGATGCGCCTCGATCAGGTCGAAGCCATGCGATCCCCAGGATTTACAGGCGTGGAGCAGCCTGGCGTGAAGGCCGTCGAGGCGCGCGATTGCGGCCCTGATCTCCCGATGCTTCTGCTCGTCCATTCGCTGGATCACCGCCGCGAACACGGCGTCCTTGTCGGGGAAGAGCAAATACAGCGCCGGCCGCGACATTCCCGCCCTGGCGGCGATGTCGCCCATCGTCGTGCGGGCATGGCCATAGCGGGAGAAGACCTCCGTCGCAGCCTCGACGGCGAGCTCTTCTTTCGAAATGCTGGAACGAGCCATGAGCCTCACAAGCGTCGGAACTGAACGTCGGGTCGTATTGACAAAATATCAATAATTGTCAATGTGACCGAAAGCGGCATGAGGCCACGAGAGGTTCTGCGAGATGAACGATGAAGCGCGACTGAAGACCTGGAACACCTATCAGGCGGCGTGGGGACCCATCGATGAGGACGAGCGGCGTCGGCTGCTCGAGCAAAGCGTGGTCGCGGACTGCGTGTATACCGATCCGGGCTCGCAGGTTGAGGGACGCGACGCCTTGATGGCGCGCATCGGTCAAACCCAGCTCAAGTTTCCTGGCGCGCATTTCAGGAATGACAGCTTCCTCGAGCACCATGATCAAGGGCTTTTTCGCTGGACGATGTATGACGGCGCCGGTCGCGTGTTCGTCACGGGCGAGAGCTTCGGCCGTTTCGGCGACGATGGCCGCCTCGTTCAGGCGACGGGCTTCTTCGAGGTGCCCGCTGCCAAGTCCTGAACGCCGCCCGGCGCGGCGGTCGATCCTGCCGCTCCGGATATCGCCCTCAGGCGCCGCGCGCGAGAAGCGCCTTGAAGTCCGCGCGTGCGCGCTGCGCTTCGGCACGCGCCACCTCGGAGGCGTCGCCGAGGCCGAAATAGCCGTGGATCAGGCCGGGGCCTTCATGATGCTTCACCGGCACACCGGCTGCCTCCAGCGCCCGTGCGTAGGCTGCACCTTCGTCGCGCAGGGGATCGAACCAGGCGGTGGTGACGATCGCGGGCGCGACGCCGGCGAGCGAAGCCGCGCGTAGCGGTGAAACGCGCCAGTCGGTCGCATGAGAGGGATCGGCGAGATAATGACCGCAAAACCACTCCATCACGGCGCGCGAGAGGAAGTAGCCTTCGGCATTCTCGGCGCGCGAGGGGAAGCGTGCGTTCTCGCGCGCGTCCGCATAACTCCCGAGGACGTCGGTCACGGGGTAGACCAGGAGTTGCGCCGCGAGCTTGATGCCGGCGTCGCGGCAGGCGATCGCGGTGGTGGCGGCGAGATTGCCGCCGGCGCTGTCGCCGGCAACGCCGAAGCGTTTTGCATCGCCGCCAAATTCCGCGACGCGGCCAAACACGTCGCTGACCGCGGCAAAGGCGTCCTCGAACGCGCCGGGAAAACGCGTTTCGGGCGGACGGCGATAATCGACGGAGACGACGACCGCGCCCGTCTCGATCGCAAGGTTGCGTGCCTGCCGGTCGTGGGTCTCGAGGTCGCCCGCCACCCAGCCGCCACCATGGAAGAACACCACGGTCGGCGCCGGCGTGGTGCCGACGCGGTAGACCCGTGCATCCAGCGGACCGGCGCCGCCTTTCACCTTGATATCCGCGATGATGTCGACCGGTGGTGGCGCTATGGCCGCGCGTGAGGCAGCCAGTGCACGCAAGGAATCGCGGGCGCTCTGTGGCGTCATCGTCGTGGCATCGCGCATCGGCAGCAGCGGAATGATCTGGGCGATGACGGGATCGAGCGGTGCAGCCATGTTGGCTTTCATGGGATCCTCACAGGGTTCTTGGTCTTGCTTGCGGGTTAGCATAGATATTGCGCGCCGCATCGGCAACCGCTCGCGTGTTGGCGCGCCAGGGGATGAACGGGCAGGGAGGTCTTGAGGTGGAATTCGAAACGCTGGTCCAGTCGCGCCGCAGCGTGCGCGGCTTCAGGAACGAGCCGGTGCCGCGCGCGGTGATCGAAGCGATCATCGACAGCGCCAAGCGTGCGCCCTCGTCGATGAACACCCAGCCCTGGCACGTCCACGTGCTCACGGGCGGTCCGCTGGAACAGCTGCGCCGACGCAACATGGAGGAGATGGTTGGCGGCGCCAAGGTGAAGCGCGACATCGTCAGTCACGGCGAGTATCAGGGCGTGCACCGGACCCGGCAAGTCGACGTCGCCAAGAAACTGTTCGGCGCGATGGGGATCGCGCGCGACGACAAGCCGATGCGGCAGGACTGGGTGCTGCGCGGCTTCCGCCAGTTCGATGCGCCGGTGTCGCTGGTCTTGACCTATGACCGCGTGCTCGATCCCGGCGCGGTCTGCCATTTCGACCTGGGCGCGCTCTGCTACGGCATCGTGCTCGCGGCCTGGGACCGCGGTCTCGGTTCGGTGATCAACGGGCAGGGCATCATGCGCTCTGACATCGTGCGCGAGGTCGCAAACATTCCGGAGGACGAGGTGATCATGACCTGCGTCGCGATGGGCTATCCTGACGACAACTTTGCCGCGAACGCGGTGCGCTCCGATCGCGAGGGCAACGACGATTTCGTGCGCTACGTCGGATTCGCCGAGTAATGCGGGCAGAGGAGATTATTCTCTCGCCGAAATTTTTGGTGCGGACCGCTTGGCGGCCTCTTGCAATCTCGATCGTGCAGGAGGAACAATGTGCGGACTGAAAGGTTTGATGCTGGCGCGAGGGAATTGACATGCGGCGGCTCGCTAGCCTGGTTCGACGGTTCTTCGGCCCGCGAGTGCGGCGTCCGATCGATGATGATCCAAGTCTTCCTTTCACACCCGAAGAGTTCGGCCGGCTGATCCGCAGCGGCCGGCACGAGGACATGAAGCTGCTGGCCGAAGGGCTCGCCTGCCGGACCGTTCCGCGCCGCACCAGACATCGCGCCGCGCACTAGACTGGGGTCGAGACGGGTTGCTGCGCTTACCTCGTGAGAGCGACCTGCCTGAACGCGGTCAGCAGCGCCTTCTCCAACTTTCCGCTCATCCCGCATAGGATGTCATAGGCTTCGCTGCGTGGCAGCGTCGGCTTGTAGTGCCGATACTCGATCAGGGCCGCGAAGATGTCCGAGATCGTGAGAATCCGCACGATGTCGCCAATACTCTCGGCCCCGAGTGCATCCGGATAGCCGCTGCCGTCAAGAAATTCGTGATGATGCCGCACGGCATCGAGGATCTCCGGTGAGATATTGTCGTGGTCTTTCAGGAAATCGTAACCCGCAATCGGGTGAGTCTCGATCATGGCACGTTCGGCCGGATCGAGACGGCCGGGCTTGTCGAGGATGGCAAGCGGGATCCGGGCCTTGCCGAGGTCGTGGAACATGGCCGCCGAATACAGCCGCTCGAGATCGGCGCGGCCCACACCGAGACTCAGTCCGAAGTCGATCGCAACGCCGGTCACGAGCAGGCAGTGCTGGTAGGTTCCCTCGTGGTGGCGCCGCACAGTGGTGAGCCACTCGGACAAGCCATGCTGGGTGATGCGATCAGCGATCTTGCGGCCGGCTTCCTTCGTGCCGTCGACATCGATGGGCTCGCCGAGCGCGACGGCAGTGAACATCGACGCGATCGCCGTCGCCGCGGCCTCGACGGCATTGTCCTGCTGCGGCGCCTGACCTGAGGAAGCAGACGCCTCTTCGGCGGAATCAGCCAGCGCTGCCAGCAGCTTGATCTTGTCGATCGTCCCGGGAAGGACGAGCGTGGCCCCGAGCGCGTAGGCCTGCGAGATACTCATGTGAGAGGGGTGCTCGACCAGGAAGATGCGCTTCGTTGCCTTTGCGAACTTTATGGCTCGTTTCTTGATGGCCGCGATGGTGTGGACGTCACGCAATTCCGCACGGATGACGATCGCGAACGGCATCTGGGACAGCTTGGCTTCTGCGTCGAGCCGTTCGCCTGCGACGGCAAACCGTTGCTCGAGAATCGAACAGACGCTCGACAATTTTTCCGAGGAGTCAGCCAGCACATGCACGAATGGGCGTGCCGCTTCCTTCTCTCGGATGCCGCCGTCGCCTTTGACGGGGCGGGATATAGTTCGCGCGTTCTGCAAGGTTGACCTGAATCATGCTGGAGTTGGATCGGGCTGATGAATCCTTGGGCCTATTTGCTCTGAGCGGCAGCCTGCACAGCGGCTGCCGGTTTCTTCTTGCCGTCTGCGGTGACGAAGTGCACGCCGGCCGTGGTGCCGTCGATCCAGACCAGTTCGCAGCGCCGGTAGGCGAGCCCCGTCGAGGACAGCAGCAGGAAGAATTCCTTGGCCTGGAGCACGTCGAGCGTGCCCTCGACCTCGATCTTTGCACCGCTTTGCGATATGTCGAGCAAAACGCAACTGCGCCGCCAAGTGCCGTCCGAGCCCATTAGATTGACAGGCTGCTTGTGATCCATTTTTACGCGCATCGCTTTGCGACCGTCGAACTTCATCGGCTAACCCCCATCTTCGGGCTGCGATTTCCCGGGTCGCCTGTGCTGGCGTTTGCTACTATTTGCCCCCATCGCACTGTCCATTGGCTGGTGGACAGAAGCAGCGTCTCGAAGATCCGTTGCGCGCGCTCGCGCTCGGAATAGGAGAGCCTTTTTCCGCTGCGGTTGCTCAGGATGGTAAGGGTGGTCTGCCAGTTTAGCCGCGACGCCCGACACGCCATGACCAGCCCCTCGCAATCGTCATCGCTCGCGACATGCTCGATAATTTCGAGCGGCGCCCCTGAAAGCACCGACAGCGCCGTGAATAAATTGGCCGTCTCGCCGCGGATCGCAAAGCGGTTCACCGTGGAATCGTTGAGCTTGCCGATGCGGTTGAGGGCGACGATCTCGGGCCTCGCGCCCGCGTAGTCGGCCCGGCAAGGCCGCTTTGGCGGAGCCGGCTCCGCTTCCGGCACCGGCGCTGCGGCGGACGGGGCGGGTGCCTTCCGGGCTGGTGGGGCGGAGAGCAGCTTGCGCACGACCAGATCGGGCGTGCCGGGCCGGAGCACCAGCGCCTTCGCGATCTCGCCGTCCTGGTCGGCCTTGGCAATTAGCGCTGCATAGGCTGCGTCGGAGAATTTCGTTCCCTGGTTCTTGATCAGGTCAAGGCAGATCGGGCCGCCGTGCTTGATCAGCGCCTCAGTCACCGTCGGCGCGATGTCGCTGCGCGCGGCGATCGCGCGTCGATGCCACTCGCCACGGGAGTCAATGACAGCCTCGAGATCGGCTGCGGAAAGTGCACGCGACTTGAGCAACACAGGACATGCCACGTCCGGACTATCGTGCGAGGCGAGACGCCACAATGTTTCGGGAGGCGCGATGTCAAGTTCCGCGAGCGCCGTGCTGAGCTGAACCAGTGCGCTGGCCTCGACCCGTTCCGTCAATCGCAGCAGAACACCGTCGACCACGTTGACGAGCAATTCCCGGCACTGGCCGCGGCTGCCAGTGAGCAACTGCACCATGCCGGCGAGAATGCGTGCGCAACGGTGCGGTGGGTAGGTTGCGACCACCTCTTCCAATTCAGCAAGAATATCAGCAGGCGAATTTGCCATCATGGCAGGGGCCTGACCTAAAATTAATTTGGACTATCGAACTGCACCTATTCCGCCCGACAGACGTTAATTTGAAGTTTGGATTTTGCTCGTCTAGGTATATCTGCACCGCTGGCCACACGGAAAACGCTATCGAAAATTGGCGGATTTGATGCGCCGCCTTGTCCTTGGACTTCGACGCTCGCCAACTGGTCGGCATAGTTCGAAGTGATTCTTTCAGACTTAAGGCACACGGAGCGCAGAAGCGGGCCGGCATCGTCGCCGGACGCGTGTGTTGCGACGCGAAGTTCATATTGCCATGAATAGAAGTGATGATCCGCCGACGCTGGCGCCAAAGGTATTTCGCTTCCGACGTCGATGAATTTCGAAACGCCATACGAGGGCTCGACTTCGAGTTCACGCCTTTTGTACGGAGGATTTCGGCCGAGCAGAGTATTCTGTCGCTACCCGGCTGCGACGTGAATTTGACGCGGGCATTTCCGCGGGTCGTCGACGCACAACTCGTCGAGAATTGTACCGCGATCGGATTCACGATGGACGATTTGGACGTGACCGTTCGATTCAACGGCGCGCGGCGTATACGACCCGTTATCGTCATCGGCAGCGGCGGCGCGGCTTACACCATCATCGAGGAGGTGCAGCGGCAAATCGCCTCGGTGGTGTTCAGGCCGGAGGTGACGGATCGCGGCTGGCCACAAGCAACCCTCTGCTTCAACATCTTCGAAACGACCGCTGCGGGCTTGAGCCGGCTTCGCGGTGTGGTCCGGGAAGTCTTGGAAGCCGCGTCGGAGCCCGTCGCCTCGCCCGACTTGCCGCTGAAGGCGGCCGGCATGAAGGAGACCCTGCTCGGCGCTGCGGACGCAATTTTCGAAAGTATCGTTCCCGCGCGATGGACCCTGCGCCCCAATGACGAGCGCAACTTCAAAGTCTTTCAGGACATCCGCGCGCTGCTTTCCGACGACCTCTCGCTGCCCATCTGCAGCGACGAGATCGCGCGCAAACTCGGCTTGTCCGTTCGCACCATGCACGACGTCGCCCGCCGCTATCGTGGAATGAGCCTGCACCGCTACTTGCGCCTGCGGCGGCTGTGGCTGG